>NZ_CAKMRI010000004.1 GCF_928097925.1 Mediannikoviicoccus vaginalis | reverse complement strand
AAAAGAAAGAAGAAAGCAATGAAAAATTCAGTAGTACAGAGAGAAAATCAGATTTTTCAAAAAAAGAAATTAATAAAGTAAAAAGCAGGAATAACATAGACAATAATGATGAAAACTCTAAATATTACTCAGATCATTTGCAAGAAAATAGTCAGGATTTATTCAAAGAAAAGGAAAGGCCAAATAGAGAAAGAAGACAAAGAAAAATCCATGAGGAAAAATTTGCAGAAGCCTCCTATCAAAATGAATATCAGCCGGAATATTCGCAACGGCAGCATAGAAAAATAGAAGAAAATGAGGAAAGTAGATATGGTGAATATCACGAGCAAGAAAGAGAATATAGGCTAAGTAATTTTAAAGAAGATTTTAATAATGGAGTAATTTCAACTAACTCTAATATAAAAAGTAGCATTTCTCCTCAAAAAAATTGCAAGGGGAATAGTAATTTAAAATGGAAGAAAAACGTTGAGAGTGAAAGTTTTAATGATGTGCCAGAGAAAAAAATAAGGAGATTTAGAAAAGAAGATAAGAATTTTAATAGAGAGGTAAGTTCAACATATGATCCATTATCACAGGACTCAGATAATGATGGTGTCATAGATCGCTATGACATTAACTTTAGTGATAGCAATGTATCCTATAGGGATACAAGAGATGACTATAAGTATTTACCATCTTCTGATGTGCAAAGAAAAAATTGGGATGGTTATTCTATTCTTGGTAAGAAAGGGAAAGAAAGCTTTCAAAAAAACACCTTTAAAAAACTTTATCAATCTCAAAGTCAGTTTAAGGATAAAGGGGAAAAAGCAGAATTAAAATCTTTAAATGGGAAGTTTAGAAGAAAAGATCTATCATATAAGGCAAATGAAGAAGATAAAAAAATAATTCAAGACCTGAATACTAATAAAAAACAAAATAGCAAATATTTCAAAGGCAAAGTTAGAAATTTAGAAGAAAAAAATATGCTAATGGGTAGGGTTTCTAGTGGGAAATTTAGACAGGATAGCATATCTGAAGGATTTAAAAGTGAATCTGAAAAAAATAAAGATAAATATAATATAAATAAAAAGAATCAAGAAAAAATAGGCACAAAAAAAGAAATCTTCAAACAGGAAAAAAACGTAATAAAAAATGAGAATCTTGAAGTAGATGAACTTGATTTAAATCATAGTGGAATTTCTAATAAAAACAAGGGAAAGAAAAGACAAATAAAAGACG
>NZ_CAKMRI010000003.1 GCF_928097925.1 Mediannikoviicoccus vaginalis | reverse complement strand
ATCTTCTACTTTCGGTGTAATATCCTGTCCATTTTTATCTACATTTTCTATAACTGTTCCTCTTGCCTTATTTTCTTTTGTAGCTAATGGATTAATTGCTTTAGTATTGCCACCTTTAACAAGTTTATATGGCTTTTCTATTTTATCTACTTGCTCATTTTTTATGTTATTTTCTTGTATTTTCGGCACTTCCTGATAAGGAATTTTTTGACTCTCATTAGATGGTTCATATATATCTTCATCAAATAAGCTTTCTAATTCTTTACTTTTTTCTGGCAAATAAATATCATTTGACTGATTTTTTATTTCATTATCATTGCTCTTAGCTATGGATATGCTTGGCATACTTAATAGTAAAAGGAGTAGCACTAAGGCTACCCCTAATCTTTTTTTCTTCATAGTTATCTCCTTTTCTTACTTTATATTCTTAAAGACATAAACTGCCTTTCTGCTATTATCCCATTCTATACTTTGATCTTTTTCATCTCTTATATCCCCACAGCTTGCATTAAAGGCTTTAGCTATATTAGAAATAGATGCGTGAATTCTTCCATTTATAATTACAGGTTTAGTGTCAGAATGATAAATGTTTCCTTGACTATCTTTCATAACACCAGTATCTATATTTAATCTTAGAGTTTTTTTAGGTAAGGATATATTTTCTTTATTTGAAAAGATAGCCTCTCTCTTACTATTATCATATTCTACATTAAACCCAAGAGTATAGGCTGCATATCTAACAGGTAGCATAATGCGATTATCCTTGATATATGCTTTTACATCCATATACACTGTAGTTTTCTTTCCATCTTTTATAATGTTATAAAAGTTTTTGTCTACTTGGAAAACTGCAAATTCTTTTTCATCTTTAACTTGTTTTTTGCCTTGTTGGTCTTCTTGCTTTTTCATCTTGTTAAGATCAAATTGATTTAGGATATTCTTCTCATCAGCTTTTAAAAGTTCGTCCCACTTTTTGTCTTGAGATTTCTTATCTTCTTTCTTCTCTTTATTTTCTTTTTGGAGTTTTAGAAGTTCATCTAATTTTTTAGATAGGTCTTGGTTTAGATTTTTATCCTTTTCATCTTTAGCTTGTTTCTCAGGTTCTTCTTTAGCTTTTTTATTTGTTTCCTCGATTAACTTCTTGGCTTGTTCAATTTTCTTATCTAAATCTTCTTTTAGCTTTTTAATTTCTTCTTCAGAAGCTTTTTGTTTTTCTTCTAGTTCTTTAATCTTCTCTTCTAATTCTTTTTTTGTATTTCCAGAAGATTCTTTTAAACTATCAATAGCCTTTTGAAGCTCTTCAATTTTCTTAAAACATTCTGACTTAGTATTTTCTGTTTCTTTCTTTTTATTCTCTAGTTCTTTTATCTTAGCATCTTTTTCTTCAAGAGCTTTTTCTAAGTCCTTAATTTTATTATCTTTATCCTCAATTTCTTTAGTCTTCTTTGCAAGTTCCCCTTCTAAAGAGTCAAGCTTTTCTTGCATTTCTTTGATTTTATTTTCGTTTTTATCTACCTTTTCTTTCTCAGCTTCTAACTCCCATTTTGTAGATGAATAATCTTCTTTTAGTTTTGCATTTTCATCTTGTAATCTTTTTAATTCATCTTTAAGCTGAGTAATTTCTGCTATTAGTTCATCATTATTAGAGTTTTTAAGATCTTCAATTTCTTTATTCAATTGAGCAATCTTATTATCTTTATCTCTAATCTCTTCTTCTAGCTTATCCTTTTCTTGTTTTAGTTTTTCTCCATTATCTTTGCAAGATTCTAACTTTTCTTTTAATTCATCTATCTTTGATTGGTCTTCTTGTTTCTTGTCATTTAAGTCTTTGATCTGGTTTTCTAAGTCCTTAATGGTTTTAGTTAAATCATCAATCTTATTGTCCTTTTCATCAATATCTTGCCCTGTTAAATCTGTTTGAGTATCAATGGAATATTTATTCGGATTGTATATAGTCATCTTCC
>NZ_CAKMRI010000002.1 GCF_928097925.1 Mediannikoviicoccus vaginalis | reverse complement strand
TTCTTCAGAAAGTCTTAAATATATAGCTATCTTATTCATGCTCTACCTCCAACTGCTTTCCCACATCTTTATCAAGTTTAAACTTAAAATATATGGTAACCTGCTTATACTCTGATATTTCTATATGGCTAATTAATGTATCGACCAATTCTTTATCAACTTCTATGCTTTTAGCATCCAAGCAGCAAAATAGTACATCTATAAATTCTATAATTTCTCTTTTTTTCTTTTTTATATTTCTTATTCTTTCATCAAAAACTTTTAACTCATTTTTTAAGGTTTTTATTTGATTATTTATTTTTTTACTTTCTATTTTAAAATCACTTAAAAGAGCCTCTCCTTTAACATAGTTTTCATATTGTTCTTGTAGATTGATCCTAAGAGAAGCAATCTTTTTATTATTTACATCTGTTTTTATAGAAACTTGATTTATCTTTTCAGCACTTATATTTTCTAAATATATTTTTAGTTGTAATCTTTTATCCTTTTTATAAAAGCTTGAAAACAGTCTTTTAAAGGTATCTACTAAAATTTTGTCTAGGTCTGTTTCATATATTCTGACATGAGATTTTTCTAATTTTAATCTGTCTCCACCTTTACAATAATAGCAATAGCAAATCTCATCATGATATTTCAGTCCTCGTGGTCCATATTGTTTTTTCAAATTTCTACCACAAACACTGCATTGTATGAGGTCGTCATACTTTCCTTCTTTTTTATAATCTCTTTGAATTTTTACTCCAACATTTTCTTTTCCGTCTTTTATTATGTCTTTCAGTGAATGGTAAGGTAGATAGTTTTGTTTTTTCTCCTTTATCTCTCTGATATTTTCAAATGTAGTTTTGTCTATTAACCCTTTGTGGGTATTCTCAGTTATAATCCACTCTTCTTTATCACGAAACTTACTTTTCCTACTTGGATCATGTCTATTTGAGTATACTCTTTGAATCAAATTCCCAATATATACTTCATCAGAAAGCATTTTTGATATATAAGAAATATCCCATTGTTTTGTATCTTCTTTATCCTTAAAAATTTTACCTGTTCTCTTGTATTCATCAGGTGTCGTATATGTTTTAGTCAATTCTCTTGCTATTTGCATATTGGATTTACCTTGACTTGCCATATAAAAGATAAGTCTTACTACATCTGCTGCCTTTTCGTCCATCATCAGAACTCTTTTTCCATCAATTTTATCAACCTTATAGCCATACGGAGCCATTGCTCCTATAAAAGACCCTTGTTTCATTTTTATTTCTTTAGAGGCTTTTATTTTCTTTGAAATATCTTTTGCGTATAAATCATTGAAGATATTTTTTATTGCTATTTCATAACTCTGATCTGATTTTATACCGTCTTTGGTATCCAGATTATCATTTACGGAAATAAATCGAACTCCCAAAAATGGAAATACTTTTTCGATATAGTTTGCGATTTCTAAATACTCTCTACCAAACCTTGACATATCTTTTACTATGATACAATTTATCCTACCTGTTCGGATATCTTCCATCATTTCAATAAATGCAGGTCTTTTAAAATTTGTTCCAGAATATTCATAGTCCTTGTATACTCTTAAAATCTTTATATCTTTTTCTTTTGCAGTATTTATACAAAGTTCTTCCTGCATTTCAAGTGAATTACTTTTATCCCTGTAAGCTTCCTTTCTTTCCTGTGATAATCTAGCATAAATACCGGCAATGTATATTTTTTCAATCACTTTTCCAACTTCTGTTTCTGATTGTGATATATGCCTATTTTTTGTTCTAGCCATAGCATACCTCACTTTCAGAACTTACAAGACTTTTATTCATAACAGTGGGTATAGTTTTTGACTTCCTGATTATATCGATACTTTTCTTTTTTATAGTGTTAGCTTTAATGTCAGACTTATCCATTTTTGTCATTTCTTCAAGTAAAGACAATTCTTCAGTATGATTAAACCTAACATCTATCGTCTTATCTTCAGAAATAAAAATTTTATCAATAAGCATCACAACAGACAATCTATCTATTTCAGATAAATTTTTATACTTGTTAATGTCGATGATCCAACTCTTATTTTTGTCAATCTTCTCCTTAGTATCTTCCTGTTTTTTCAATCTATACTTGATACTTTCATCTAATTTAGTCAATTTCTCTGTATAGTTTTTTCTAAAAAGTTGATATTCTTCTTTACTAATAACATCTTCTTTTAGGTCAAGGTATAGGGAAGATAAGAGTTCTTCTGTCATTGCTTTTTCTCGTTTTAGTATGGGAATTTGATTGTCTTTCAAATTTTTATTTATATCTATACGCTGAACTTTAGAATATAGATTTTCATTAAATTCAATGTAGGACTTCATTATTTTAGATACTGCTTTTATCAAGGTTTCTTCTTTTATGCTGTGTCTTGTGCAAGATTTTTCCTTGTTGTACTTTGAACAGATATAGAATATCTCTTCTCTTTCTTTATACTTTACAGTCCTTCTAATCAAAGAACTTCCACATTCTTTACAAAAAAGCATTCCTGTAAAAATATCAATTTTGTTCTTTCCACGAGAGTTATTCAAATCTCTTTTCAAGATCGTATTTGCAATAGTAAAAACTTCTTTACTTATTATTGATTCATGGGTATTTTCTACTCTTATCCATTCTTCTTTCTCTTTTACTATCTGCTTTTTATTTTTATAACTTAGAGTAACACTCTTTCCTTGTAAAGTATTTCCAATATATACTTCATTTTCTATAATTCTATTTACTGTCTTTGCTGACCAAGTTCCACCTTTTGTATTTTGAAATCCATTACACTTAAATCCTTGACTTTCTTTATATTTTCTTGGAGTTAAAACTCCTAAATGATTTAGTTCATCTGCAATTGCCTTTGAGGAATATCCCAAGAGTTTCATATCAAATATATTTTTGATAATATCCGATATCTCTTTATCAATCACTAACTTGTTTTTATTCTCCTCAGACTTTTTATATCCATAAGGTGCAAAAGCACTGATAAAGTCTCCTTTTTCTCTTTTTATCTTTTGAGAGCTTTTTACCTTATTGGAAATATCTCGGCAATAACTATCATTGATGAAGTTTTTTATAGGAAGTATAAGATGTGTATCGTTTATATCTGCACTTTTACTATCGTAATTGTCATTTACTGATATAAATCTTATACCGTTTTCCGGAAATATTCTTTGAATATATTTTCCAGCTTCTATATAATCTCTTCCGAATCTCGATAAGTCCTTTACAATAATTGTATTGAACTTTCTATCATAGGCAGCCTTTATCATTTCTTTAAAATTGGGACGATCAAAATTTGCACCTGAATATCCATCATCTACATACTCTTTGACTATTGGAATTTGATTTCTTCTTGCATAAGAGTTTATAATTTCTCTTTGATTGGATATAGAGTTACTTTCTGTTTTTTCGCCATCTTCTTTTGATAATCTTAAATACATAACTGCCAAATTTTCTTTTGCTGAATTGTTTTTAAACATAAAAAAGCCTCCTTTAATTCAATTTACATACAATAAATCAAACCAAGGTTAGGCTTCCACGAAAATATTATAACGCTCCTTATATTTTTTGTCAGCCCCTAATAGACAGAAAATTTTTCTTTGATGTATTCCTCTACTAAGTTTTCTAAGCTAAATCCATTTTCATTAAATTTAACTTCTATATTCCAACCATCAATTTGATTTATCGTCTGTTTGTCTTTTTTATCTGTTTTCATTTCTGTATTTATATTATGTTCATCACACATAATATCTTCTCCTTACCTTTAATATTTTTAAGTTTTTTGACATTAACAGGCGTGTAGGTCACGACATTGGAATTTCACCACCGCCCCTTTTCAAGATGAGCCGGCAACAACTGTAGAAGTATCATTATCCCCATTTGCTTCAATGCATCAGTTTCCTAGGCTAAATATATAATTTCTTTTTGTCGCTCGTTTTCTTATATCCTTCCTTTAACTAGAGTATTTTTTTAAACCGAAATCCTTATCAGCAGAAAAGTCATGGCGAAGAAATTATAAAGCTCCACAAATGGTTAATGTCCTGTCTTGGTCTATTCAGTTGTCAAGGTTCAAATTTCTATTAATTTCTTTTTTTTATAAAAGAGGACAAAATTCCCCTCACTTTATAAAGGAAAATTTGCCCTCTTTGGTAACCAGAAATTATAATTCTTCTATAAATTTCTTTAGTTTTTCTAAAATCTTATCTCGTCTTTTTATTAAAGCAGGATGTGATATATTTTGAGTCTTTGCTACTGCACGAAGTGTTTCATCATTGAAATATAATCTTTCAATTATTTCCCGTTCCTCCTCATTTAACTTTGACATAGCATTTCTTAGTGCTTCAATCATCATTTGTGTAGCTACAACTTTTTCTACATCAACATTTTTATCTTCTAGATTATTTTCAAAATTCCCATCATGATTTAGAGACGAAAAAAAGAGCAAGTGTTTTTTCTTGTCCACCTGCTCTAAATATTTTTCATGTTCTCTTTCTTGCCAGTAGACTTTGTATATCTGCTCGCTTACTTTGATTTTTTGCCCACCAACATAAAGGTAATATTCTTTTGTCATTTATGTTTCCTCCATTCTTTTTTTGTCTTTATGTTTTCATACAAAAAAAGGAGGACTCCTGCTCTTGGGCATGGTTAGTCCTCTAAAATGAAAGAAACTCTTTCTAATAGTAATTGTATTTGATTTTTTAACTGAGTTATCTAACTTGTAAACAGCGTAAACCAAAGAAAAAAGGTAAATTTACTTTAATTATATTTATTTGCATATTTCCCTCCATTCTTTTAAATAAACCCACTTATTATTCATTACTTGAATTTTTCAAACTAATTTTATCCATCCTATTTAATTCCCCAAACATCATTACTACACCAGCTATTATCATAATTAAATCTACAAGGGGTTCTGCAAACCATACTGCTTTAACTCCAAATATCATTGGCAAAATAATCATAGCAGGTACGAATAAAAATAACTGCCTTAGCATTACTATTATGCCAGCTTTTTTAGCGTTTCCTATTGATTGGAAGAATGTTATAGTCATTACCATTACTCCATATAGGATAAAGATAGAATAAAATAGTCTAAAGTTCCCTATTCCCTGAGTTATAATACTTTCTTCTACTCCAAATAAAGAAAGAATATTCTTTGAAAATGCTAATGCTGGTATCCAAAATATTGATGCAAGAACCAATCCTCCGATAGAAAATACTTTCATAGCTTCTTTTACTCTGTCGTATTTTTTCGCTCCAAAATTTGTACCAACTACAGGTTGTAAACCTTGACTCATTCCCCAAAGTGGAATGAATGAAAAGGCATATATTCTAAGTGTTGCTGCCATCAAGATAGCATTTGTATCTCCGCCATATTTAAATGACATTTTATATAGCATTGTTTGTTGAATCATAAATAAAATTTGCATCATCATAGCAGATGACCCTACGCCAAACATTTCTTTTTTTATTTCTTGATCAGGTTTAATTTTATTTATTTTTACTGCTTTACTTTTATATTTGAAGTAATGGAGTGTTATTATCGCTTGAACAAATTGTGCTGTAATAGTTGCAAGTGCAGCCCCTTCAATTGCATATTTTCCCATTAATTTCATTAGAATGGGATCAAGAATTATGTTTAAAAAAGCCCCTAACCCCATAATGAGCATTGCTTTTTTCATTAATCCTTCTCCACGCATAACCATGTTTGCTGATTGAGTAAAGTTTACAAATAAAGAACCAATGAAAATTACTCGTAAATATCTGATACCATATTCTTTAATTTCTCCACTTGCTCCAACCATATCTAAAAAATGTGGTGCAAGTAAAATTCCGCCTATTGTAATAATTGATGAGAATAGAATAACCCAAAAGATTAAATTCCCCATAATTTTATCAACTGTTTTTTGGTCACCCTTTCCTATAGCTCTTGATAAAACTGATGCTGAACCTACACCTATGAGTGTAGATACTCCACTATTGAAAAAGGTAAGTGGCATAGCTACACCACAAGCTGTCATTGCTGTTTGTCCTATAATATTTCCTGCAAAAATTCCATCCATTAGTGGATAAAGACCTATTACTATCATTCCTATTACAGCAGGGATAGATAATTGAAAAAGTAAATCTATAGGTCTTTTTGTTAATAATTGTTCTTTCATATCTTGTTTCATAAAATCATCCTCTATTAAATTTTATTCAATTTTCCAACCAGTAGCTTTTTCTCTTTTCTCAATAAAGCTCTTGTATATGTGTGATTTTTCCATAAGCTCTTTATGTTTACCAATACTTTCAATATTTCCTTTATCCATAACAACAATTTGATCAGCATTTTTAATAGTTTCAAGTTTATGTGCAATCACAATTACAGTTTTATCTTTTAACAAATTGTTTAAAGCAGTTATAAGTTGTTGTTCATTTTCTGGATCTACACTTGAAGTAGCTTCGTCAAGAATAACAATTCTGCTTGGTTTTAGCATTGCTCTTGCTATAGATATTCTCTGACGCTCTCCTCCAGATAAATTTGAACCACCCTCTTGTAAAACTGTGTCATAACCATCTGACAACTTCATAATAAATTCATGACACTGTGCTTGCTTAGCAACATTAATAACTTCCTCATCACTAGCTTCTGGATTTCCGAACTTAATGTTGTTTTTTATAGTGTCATCAAATAAATAGACGTCTTGAAAAACAAAAGTGAAATTAGATAACAGATTGTCATACCTAAAATCTTTTATGTTATTATCATCAATCAATATTTCTCCAGAATCTACATCCCAAAATCTAGCTATCAAATTACAAAGTGTTGTTTTTCCACTTCCAGAACCACCTACAATTGCTGTAGTCTTACCTTTTGGAATATCTAAATTTAAACGGTTAAATAAGTTCTGTTCGTCATATGAGAAGTCAACGTCCTTTAGATTTATATCTCCTTTTTCAAAGCTTGTTCTTGTGCCTTCTGAAATTGTTGGTAAATTCCTAAGTTTAGCAATTGAATCCAAGTTTTGTATAGCTATTCCTCTAACGTTTTGCATACTTCCAGCCATTTCAAAACCAGAAAAAACAATAAAACTAGACACTACAAGCATTACAGCTTTATAGTGATCAATTTCTCCTATACAAAATCTATAAATAGCTGAAAATATAATAAGACAAATCCCTAATTTAAATATAATTAGAAATATCAAAGCAGCAGGTGCTACAGTTTTTTCAACATTTATAAAGCCTCTTCTATTTTTATAAATCTCTCTGTCCAATTCTTTAGTCATTTCACCACTTTTTCCAAACGACTTAATAACGCTAATACCTTTAACATACTCTAAAGTAGATGCGTTTAGATTTATTTTTAACGCTTGTAATTTTTTAGTCAACTCATCTGATTTCTTTTGAAAGATAACATTGCATAACATTCCTAAGAATAAAGTTCCTAAAATTATAGAACCTGTAACTATATCAAACGGAATCATAAATATCGCCATTATTATAGTTTGAATTACTCCCACAAATAAAGTTTCTATTATATTAACTCCTACGGTTTCAAGTTCACCTATAACTGTGGTTAATCCGCCTGAAATGTTTCCAAGGCGATTACTGCTAAAATATCCCATATTCACTTTTTTTAGCTGATCACCTATATATAGCCTATTTTCTGCTCCCATATTGTAAGTTGCGATGTATTTATTTCTATCAGCCATATAACTAGATAATATTTTCCCTACTACACTTAATAGAGCTATTGCAAATACGACATAGATGTCTTCTTGTGTAATATTTCTTCCTTCAAATATATTTTGAAATATTTTAAGTAAAAGCAACATTGTAGCTCCAAGGGATATTCCTTCAAATATACTTTTTAATACTTCAAAGAAAAACATCTTGCTAATTTTGGAAGATTCTTTTCCAGCGACCCAATATAACTTGTGAATTAATTCTTTCATTTACTCACCCCTATCGTTTGATAAACTTATGTGTGATTTCCACATTTTTGCATATGTTTCACTTTTTCCAAGAAGTTCTTTATGAGTTCCTTCTGCTTCAATTTCCCCATTGTTTAATACTATGATCTTATCGGCTCCTATTATTGTAGAAAGCCTATGAGCAATCATAATAACCGTTTTATTTTCAACTAATGCATCTATAGATTTTTGAATTTCAGCTTCATTATCTGGATCAGAATATGCTGTAGCTTCGTCTAATAAAACTATTGGGCTATCTTTAAGCAAAGCTCTTGCTATTGTAAGTCTTTGTCTCTCTCCTCCAGACAAGTTGCTCCCAGATTCTCCAATTATGGTTTCATATCCATTAGGAAGACTCATAATAAAGTCATGACAAGAAGCTTTTTTACAAGCGTCTTTTATCTCTTCAATACTAGCATTTTGATTTGCCATTCTCATATTATCTATAATACTTTTTCTAAATAGATAATTTTCTTGTGATACATAGGTTACAAGTTCCATGTTCTTTTCAAGAGAAACATCTTTAAGATTTACATTTCCTACGGATATTTTTCCTTTATTAATATTCCAATATCCCGCAATTAGCTTAGCAATAGTGGATTTTCCACCGCCAGAATAACCAACAATAGCTGTAAGTTTATTTTCTTTTGCACTAAATGATAAGTTATCAAAAACTTTTTTCTTATCATTATAGGCAAAACATACATTTTCAAAATTAATATCGTATGATCTTATTTTTTCCTCTCCATTACCTCGTTCTAACTCTGGTAACTCCATAACATTTTTTATTTCATCTATTACAACTCTTACATTCGCCATAGTATCCATATGACTCATAGCTTTAATCAAAGGTTTGTAGCAGGCATAAGATAATAAAACACACATTATTAGATTGCCTACTTCAATACTTCCATTCATATACAAGTATAAAGAAGTTGGTAAAACAAATAATAAAGTTGATGGTAAAACTTCCATTGCTGCTGTCATATAGAAACAAACACTTAAATACCAATTTAGCATACTGTCTCTATTACTATTTACAGCATCTACAAATTTTCCATATGATGATGCAGATTTATTGAATGCCTTTATAACTTGAATACCTCTAATATATTCAACAGCTGTTGTATTCATGTTTTTTGCGGCTTCTTGATAATTTCGTGATTTTTCTTCATATCCACCCATCATTAGAATTGAAAATAACACCCCTAGTGGTAATGTAATAAGATTTGCAATTCCAATCCTCCAATCCATTATAAAAATAATAACTACTAAAGCGATTGGAATGATAAGATTAGCTATTACTTCAGGAATAACATGAGCTATCGGTTGCTCAATTTTATTCAAAGTTTCTACCATAAACTGAGTCCATTCTCCACTAGATCGTTTTTCAATCTCTCCCATTGATAATCTATTAATTTTTCTTACAAGTTTCTTCCTCTCATCCTCTATTATGCGAAATGCTAAATTGTGAGAAATTAAAGTTGAAATCTCATGAAAAATAACACTTCCTATTAACCCACCTAAAATAAGCAAAATTGGTCTTATATAGAATTCTAAATCTGTATTACTAATTGCTATATTTTGAGTAATCTTAGCTAAAGCAAAATATGGTACAACACTACAAAAAACACCAATTACTGCAATAATAACTGATGATAAAATTTGTCCTATATGCTTTTTTAAAACTTCCATTACGCACCTCCTAAATTATTTAGCCTCCATAGCTCTTAACAGCTGTCCTATATTATCAATATAAAAATCTTCTGTTATTATCCCATTCTCTAGTTTTACAAGTCTATCACACGTCTTTGCTATAAATTCAATATCATGAGAAATTATCAAAAATTTTGTTCCTTTTTTTTGTTCCTCTTTGATTAATCTCCCCACCTTATCCATACTCCTGAAATCAAGCCCTGATGTCGGCTCATCCAATATAATAAAAGGTGTTTCTCTCAACATAGCTACGCATAGAACCAATCTCTGTTTTTGACCACCTGATAAAGTTGCTGGATGCTTATCTCTTATATCAAATAATCCAACTTTTTTTAAAAGTTCCTCTGCTTTCGTGATATAATCTTCTCTATTTTTTAACCCAGTTAATAATTCATCCATCAAATCTTCCCCAAATAATTGAGAGTCTAAATCTTGAGGAATATACCACACTTTGCTTAACCTCATCTTTTTATTAGCTTTGAGTCCATTTATCTTTATTTCTCCATCAGTCTGATTTTGAATCCCAGAATAAATTTTACCGAGTGTACTTTTACCTGTTCCATTTATTCCTACTAAAGCAATAGTCTCATTGCTATCAAATTTAAGTGACACATCTTTTAGTACGAAATTATTTTTATATTTTTTACTAATATTTTTCACCTCAAAATCAAAAGAATTGTCACTACTAATTTCTTTTTCTTTAACTTTGTGGTCATCTACAACAATATCATCAAGATTTATTGAGCGTAAGCCCAATGCATTTAAGTCTTTTGAACTAATTTTTTCAAATTCTTCTGCTTTATAACTATTTGTTAAAGATCCATTTTGTATCAATAAATACCTATCAGCTATTCCTTTTAAATAAAATAACCTATGCTCAACAATTACTATAGTTTTCCCTTCGTTTTTTAAGTCCATTATAAGTTTTGAAAATTTATATATTGATTTCAAATCAAGATTTGCAGATGGTTCATCAAATACATATATAGATGGTTCGATAGCTCTCGCTGAACAAATTGCTACTTTTTGCCTAATTCCATAGGATAAATTGTATATCCTATTATTTAACAATTTATCAATATTCATTTTCTCACTTGATTCATTTACTCTTCTTATTATTTCATCACGCTTATATCCCAAATTTTCCGGTCCAAATGCAATTTCTCCATTAACTTCATTGGCAAAAAATTGGCTTCTAGGATCTTGAAATACATTACCGACTAACTTTGCTATCTCCCATGATTTTAAATTTTTGATAGATTTGCTATCAATAAATACTTCTCCATCTAAATTTCCTTCGTAAAAATTTGGAATTAATCCATTTATAGCTCTTGTCAAAGTAGACTTGCCACATCCCGACTCCCCTATAATTACACAACATTCACCATCTTTAATGTCTAAATTTATATCTTTCAACTGTTCATCTTTATTGCTATTATACGAAAAAGATAATTTCCTAATTTCAACTTTATTATTCAATGATGCACCTCTCATATAAGACATAATATAAATAAAACAAAGCTTGCAGTTATTATAATTATGTCTAATTTACACAACTTGTTACTATAATATGAATCCCTTTTTATTGGGTTTTCAATTCCTCTAACAATCGCTGCTGCTGATAATTCATCTCCTACTTTTATAGAACGAAAAATTAAAGGAACTATAGCATATTCAAGAGTCCTCAAAGGATTTGATAAAATATGAAAAAAGTTACCTGTAAATCCCCTTACTTTCATAGCTTCTTTTATTGTTCTAAATTCCCCAGCAATTGTTGGTACAAATCGAATAATTACCGTTAATATAAGTACAAAATTTCGTGGCAACATTAATTTGTGAAATATTGAAATTAATTTTCCTGATGGTATCTTAAAAGTTAAAAATCCTGCCATGATTGGAACTATGAATTTATACAACATTCCCAAAAGCATTGGTGAAATTATAACTACACCACTAGGTATCATTTTTAATAACCAAAATGTAGTAAAACTATATATCATAAAATAAATTATGCTCTGTTTGATAAAACCAAAATATGCTAAAAGCATACAAAGCCATCCTACAAACAGAGCATGCATATAGTAACTTTTTGTAAATATTGACACCATACAGGAAATAATAGTTAAAAAAAGACAAGTTATTCCACTTATTTTTTCTATTTTCATTTCCCATATATCTCCATTTACTCTAAAATACCCGCCTTTTTAAAGTGCTTTTTAAGAATTTTTTGTGCAAACAAAACACCTAAAGCAGATAATATAACGGTTATTGTTACACCTAATAATAGTAGTTTTGGTGAAGATACCAAATTATATTGCAATGTTAATGTCTTATCTGCAAACCCACTCTCTAAAGCTTGCTTTTGATAAGATTCCCAAGCTATCCAACATGGAACTCCTATTCCCATGAACATACCAGCACCATAAACACTCCAGCCAATCATATTTCTTATTGGATTTATATAAGTATCTTTGCCTATCATTACTATTTCACACAAAATAGCAAGTCCAATAAAATATGGAAGCATAAACACATAACCCATAGCTGCTGTGATAAGACCATAAATTAATATCCATATAAATAATAGCCCGTGTTTATTAAGTCTGTTAGCTGCTACTAAGTAGAAAATAGCTCCTATAAACATTTCAATTCCAGCAGTACCATAAATATATACAACTGGAACAGCAACCATACTCATTCCAATAACAATAGAAATTGCATAAAATAAAGCAATCATAATAGCTACTGTTACTACATCTTTTGTAGTCATTTTTTTATTGTTCATAAAACACCTCCGTTAATTAATAAAATGTACATAGAATGTGTATAGAGAATATTTACAAAAAAATATCCATCTCAACTTTATTATAAAGTAAGATGGATATTTTCTTTATAACCTGACAGCTCTTTATTTGCTCTAAAAAGGTCAGATGGATTTTTTTCTATATTCTTGAGGAGTTTGCCCAAAATGTTTTTTGAATGACTCAGAAAATTTACTAGGATTCAAATATCCTGACAAATCAGAAATCTCTCCTATCGACATTAAGGGTTTATGAATTAATAATTTAGCAGCGGCTTCTAAACAATTTTCCCTAATAAAATTACCTATTGAGCTTCCAGTTATGTATATAAAACATCTCTTCAAACTGGATTCTGAAATAGCATATTTTTTTGATAAATCAGAAATAGAATATCTTTCAAAAGGATTATTTAAAATCGTCTTATATGATTCTACAGTTGCTTTATATACTGGTTCTGAAAAAGACGTTAACTTAAATGTATCTGAACTTTCAACTAAATTTAAAAATAATAACAACTCTATTGTTTTTATAATTGAATAAGAAAGTCTTATTCTAGAATCTACTCTATAAAGTTCACTAATAACATGGTCTATCTCATGACGTGAATGAATAATTAAAGCTGCACCATTTTTACATAAACGGTCTTTTATTTCTAACAAATCAATTTTTGCGTACGGAAAGTATTTATCAATAGATTTTTGTGCCTTTTCAATATCAATAAATATTGAAAGTCCCACATATTTTTTTGTTGGTATGCATGAATCTTCAAAAGGAACTTTACCTATTTCGATTACACTTAGATCGCCTTTACCTATCAGAGCGCGTTCATTATTTTCAAGTTTAAACTCATAACATCCCTCTAAACAATGATCTATTTCTAAAACCCCGCTTTTAGGATTTATTTTTTGATATGCTGTCTCCATATTTAGGATATTATAAGATAATTGAATACCTTCAAATAAATTGTAGCAGCGCATTTCGCCACAGCCAGTAGAATTTTCAATTGTATAAATTTTACATTCATCAGTAACCTTTTTTTCAGAAAACATATATCCTTCAAGGACATTTTCTATTATATCAATTTTATTTAATCTCAGAATTATCCCCTCCAATATATTAATGTATCCTATAAGACTTTTTCAATTTCATTTATAATTAGCTCTGGATTTAATCCTAATACTTCAGCATGTCCTACATTATCAAAACTAACAACTCTTACATCACTTATGGATTTACTCCTGATTAAATCGACATATTTGCTTGCATAAGTTTCTTTTTTGCCAAACATTATACAAACAGGCATTGTAAGCTTTTCAACTTTATTTTTAATATCATATTTATATGCCATCTTAAAAGCTTGGTATAATGTATCTCTTGTAATAAAAGGATACATCATATGTTTCAAAGTTATAACATCATTGTCTCCATAACCCATTCCTTTTTTCACATCTTCTATTAAATGAATTCCGTTTTTTAAATTATCAAATTGTTCTGCCATAACTTTTGAAAATGGTTCAATCATTTCTCCCATGCTCTCATACTGACCACCATCGATAATTAAGTTATTAACATTTATTTTCTTATTCAAAGAAATTTGTAATGCAATACTTGCTCCTAATGAAATCCCATATGCACATTCTATATTTACTATATCTTCAAGCATCAATGATTTTTCTAAATCTTCAGCAACATCCTCTACTGAACTTAACCTTCCAAGTGTATTGTTTCCATGTCCAGGTAATTCTGGGGATATAATGCAATATGTTTTACTGAGTTTAGCAATAATACTCTTAAAACAATTTGCATAACTAAATCCCACACCATGAATAAGCAAAATCTTTTTGTTTGTTTTGTCTCCAACAATATTTAAATTATAATTCACTTTCATAATAATTTTCCCCTTCAAATTTTTCATTTATACTGTAATTGATATTTAAACTGTCAATGTCTTGTATAATTCTATCAATTTTTATGATATCCATAGCATAATATATACCGTTTTTAAATGTATTCTCTAAAATTGACATTGCTGTATAACCCAACACAATAGCACTCATTTCACTACTTGATGAGCTATCAATACTTATTTCAACTGATGAAGTTCTCCCATTTATTCTCCCCCTTCCACAAATATTTAAATAGCTGTATGTTTTACCTATTCCGACCTCTTTCTTAAAGTAATTTAAAATTTCATCTATGTCTTTCTTGTTATCAATATAAATATTTTGTTGCATTTTTTGTACAATCATTTGCATTTTACTTAAAATTTCACTTGAAAATGAACAATTGTACCAATTAGCTTGTTTTAAATTATATTTTTTAGCTACTCTTAATATCTCATTGGTTAAATAGTTATACATTTTATATTTTTTGTTTTTATATTCTTCTGTCTTATAACAATTATTATTAATTACTTCCCCATCAATATAACTACTTAAAGATTTTCCGAAACCAGATAAATTAGTTAATATGAAATCCTCAATCGCTGAATAACTCGGTACTTCATTGCTTATATTAAATCCCTCAATCATTAAGGGAACTTCGAAATGCTCTGCAACATATTTTAACATTAATCCCGTTAAGCCAGGAAAATACCCAGCAGACAAAATAAATAGATTTTTATTTTTAATATCTTCCAGTCTATCTTCTAAAAAAGATTCTCCTGATGGATCTATATAAGGAACGCCAAAATCACTAGCAATTCTTGCTATATTTTCTCCATTAATAAATGAAGCTCCCGCACAATTTAAAATAATATCGCATTTTTTTATGAATTCCCTTAAAGCATCTATATCACTAACTTCTAATTTCATATATCTACAATTTTTATCATCTGGGACGTAATTTTGATTATAGGTGGCAAGAATTGAATAATTTTTTTGCTTCAATATATCAATGCATCTTTTACCAATTTGTCCACTTCCACCCAAAATACCTATAATTTTTTCCAATTTAACCTCCTAACTTAAAGCTTATTTTTATATTATTATTTAAATAGACTATTTATATGCATTAAAGTCTAATATTCTGCTTAAGTTTTTCTTTAAGTTTTCTCCATTCAAGCAATCAAAATGTTGCCCTACTATTTCGTCGTAAAATATTTCTCCATTCAAATATTCTTCCCAAGTTTCTCTATCCTCAGCAAAGAATTCTCCATAAAAACTCTTTTCCTGTTCCTTACAATAAAAAACTCTGACATTTCCATAATACTGTTTAGGTATATATGTTGATATACAACCGAAATTTTGGGAGAATATGTTAAAAAGCGTATTAAGCATACGTATTTCTGAATCTTGAAGATTCAAAGACTCCCTTTTTATTGTTGAATATAAATTATTAAGCCTTTCAGATAAAGGTGTGTCTTTTAACTTTTTAAACTGTTGTCCAATATATTTATATTCATTTGACAATTGAATAAAGGAGTTAACATTCAAATCTCCATCACCATTAATTACCATATCATAAATGCAATCATTTAATTCATGATCCTTTATCTCATGCCCAGCGTTAGAAATATCTGCATTTATTAGTCTTGCAAAAGTTCGTTCTAACAGAATTTCATTTTTTAAATTAGAGTGCAAAGCTTTTTTATATTTTGTTGGTGAAATATCTCTAAATAGTGTTCTTTCCTGAGCTTTAGGTATAGTCGTACTTATCAAAGTAACATCAATAACCTTTTTATTATTAGCATTTAAAAATTCAGCAGTTTCTAATGCAATTAAACCTCCAACACAATGTCCTATTAATATATATTTTGAGTAATTCAAATCTCTTAAGATTTTACCGTATTTTAATCCTAATAATTTAAAAGTATCTTCTGTTTTCATAGAAATATATTCGGCTTCATCACCGAAAGTAAATCCTAACACAGCTTCATTTGCTTTACTATCTTCCTTTATATAATTAATTATTTCAGTATACGCAGAAAGAGTTCCTGTTCCAGCATGAAAAATAACTTTAGCTACCGATTTATTATTATCTATAGTGGATTTCTTGATAGTTAGCAGTGATGAATCATGATATTCCTCCCCTTTTTCAAACTTGTCTTGTATCCTTTTAGATATTTCTCTAACCGTTTGAAATTGCATCATTTCAGATAACAAGGCACTCCATTCCCAATCCTTAGCCTCTGGAACTTCCTCTAATATCTTTGTGACTATTTGTGCAATCAGTAAAGAATCTCCACCAACAGAATAAAAGTTATCATCTAGCCTTAAGTTTGTTATTCCAAGTTCTCTTGTCCAAATTTTTTCTATTTTTTCTTCAATTGCAGTTTTTGTCTCCTCTATAACATGTTTTTCATTTTTCACGGTATTTTCGAATAATTTTTTTAATGATTTAATATCAATTTTTCCATTAATTGTTGTAGGAATTTTAGATATTATTTTAACATCATTAGGTATCATATAAGAAACCAATTTATTTTTAAGTTCATTGATAACTGCATTCTCTGTTATTGGTTTATATGAATCTTTAAATCTTACTACATATATAGTTTGTCCAAAATCATCTAGTGGACTATCTTCTTTAGGAAATTCATATATTATTTGACCATTATGGTTTTCAAAATTATCCTTCCATTGATCTCTATTAAAAAAAGTTTGTTCATTTAAACTTCTAATATCCGAAAATCCTGTCAATCCATCTTTAAATTCCATAGATGTTAGTAACATATAACTCATTCTAGTTTCATCTAATATGATTAATGAACCGTTTGGTGCTAACAAATTTTTAATATTATTCATAACAAAGTCTATATTTTTTGAGTTATGCAATACATTAGCGCACAATATTATGTCAAATGAAGATATGTCATAATTTTGTTCGTAAAAAACTTGATTTATATCAAAAATACCATAATTAACCCAATTATATTCTTTAAAATTACTTTTAGCTTTATTTAAAAAGAACGTAGATATGTCTGTAAAATAATATTCAACTTGTTCTCCATCTAGTATAGGTATTACTTCTAAGCTTGTCCCTCCAACTCCCGCACCGATTTCAAGTATCTTGATTTTTTTATCTTTATTTCTTTTTACAATAAATTCTATTTCTTTAGCTATAAAATAATTACATATTTTATTTATTTTATTTGTATTATATGAGGCTAGTGCAGGCTTTATATCACCTTTTGGAAATAATAAATTTAATGGATCTTCATCCCCTTTTATAAGCGCTACCAAATTTTGGCTAGATTTCTTTAAATAGTCAACAAAATCTTTACCATAATTAAATTCTTCTTCAATTTTATAGAACTCTTCCCATTGTTTGTCTGAATTTAGACAATTAACTTCTCCTGCTAAATAATAAAGTTCATTTTCTCTATTAATAATTTTTTCATTTTCTAATACTTGAAGCCATCTTTTTGTTAATTTTTGTAGTTTTTCAGGTATTCCCATCCCATATATAATTTCTTCAAAAGTGTACTTTTCTGCATTATTAATAAAGAAACCACATTTTTGAAATGTATTCAAAATATCACTTATAACTACTTTTTCAGATGCTTTAATCCATTTTTCAATAAGTTCATCTTTAATATTTTCATTTATACTATTTTCTAACTCTTTTAATTTATTTACCTCTTCATTTCTATCCAATAAATCATCATTGATTATTATCTTTTTTGGTAAAATGGCTGCGCAAATTTTCTTTTCTAAACTATCTACATCAATTGTAAACACTTCAGCTGAATCAATATCTTTGTTTTCCAATAAAGCAGATTTAATTTCGGATAACTCAATTCTATGACCATGTATTTTTATTTGTGAATCTCCATCCTCTCTACCACAAAAAATAATGTCACCATTAGGCAAATAATAACCAATGTCTCCTGTTCTATAAATTCGCTCTCCATCATTGCCTAAAGTCTTGAATTTTTCAGCATTAAGTTTCTCATCATTTAAGTAACCTACAGAAAGCCCTGTTCCTGATATATACAAACTTCCTACAACATAATCTGGACAATCTTCCATTGCTTCGTTTAATATATAAAACTTTTGATTAGCTAAAGGTGTGCCATATGGAACACTATTTAGGAATGTTTCTTGTTTGCTAACCACATGATAGATAGACCATATCGAAGCTTCAGTAGCACCTCCCATACTTATTACTTGTGCATTAGGAAACTCACTATATATTTTTTCAGGAAGATCGATCGGAATCCAATCACCTGATAGTATTATAGTTCTTAAAAACTCACTTCTCCTTAAATTCTTAGACATAGCTAAGAAGTTAGTTATAAGTTGCATTTGAGCTGGTACTGAATTCCAAACGCTAACTCTATATAACAACATTTGATTGTATATAATATTTGGATCTTTTAATGTTTTTGAGTCTGGTAATACTAAAGTCCCACCCGCAAGAAATGAACCAAAAATATCATATACTGATAGATCAAAAGAAAGATTTGCTAGACCTAAAAATACATCATTTTCGTTAATTTTATATTTTTTATTAACATCAATTATAGTGTTAATAGCCGCTCTATGTGTAATCACAACTCCTTTTGGGTCTCCAGTTGTCCCTGATGTAAAAATTATATAAGCTTCATCATCATATGATTTTCTCTTGTTTTTCCAATATTCATATTCTACGTTTTGATAAATTATGCATTTTCTCAAATCTATAATCTTTGTATTAAATTCATTTAAATTTGTGCTATTAAACGATAAAATTATTTTAGCATCAGAATTTTCAATTATTCTTTCTTTTCTTTTTATTGGTTGCGAAGTGTTAATAGGAATATACACAGCGCCAATAGCCAAAGTTGCTATTACAGATGCAACTTGCCAAACGCTTTTAGGGATATCAATAATGACTCTATCTCCCTTAGTTATTCCATTTTTTTCTAAATTTTTAAAAATTGAGTATACATATTTATTAAACTCTTCGTATGTGTATTCTTTGTTGTCGCAAATCAATGCCGTTTTATTTTTATGCTCTTTCAATGAGTCAAAATAACAATCTTCTAATCTTTTTATATTAAAGCTTTCAAATGTATCATTTACTGTTTTTCTTGTATCTAAACTGCTTTTACTTAATTTAGTAACAATCTTGTTATCTAAAATATTTTTATCTGATTTAAAATTTTCAATTATGTTAGTAAAGCATTCAAACATATCATCAATAATTTTCTTTTTAAATACACCATCCCTAATATCCCAATTAATTTTAACTCCATTATTTTCTTCCATAATTTGACAATCTAAATATACCTGTGGAGTTTGACTTATTCTGTAAATAATCTTTCTATTCGAAAGTATTGTGTTGCTATTTGATAACCCTATTGTGCTAGTAAAAACTACTGGTATAATAATGTTTTGTTTTCTTTTTTTACTCAATTTTCTCAAAACTTCAACACCTGAAACTTCTTTGTGTTCTAAATCAGTCCATAAATCATCTTGTAAAATCTTTGTTCTTTCTAAAAATGTCTTACTATAATCCATATTTATAGAAGTTATATTAACATCCGTAAAATCGCCTACTACAGAATCAATATCATCTACTATTTGGGGTCTGTTAAAGAAAGTAGTATTTATACTAAATTTTTTATTTGTCGACCAATATGCTATCGTTTCAGTTAGCACTGACATTATTAAAACTGATGGGGTAATATTATTTATCTTAGAAATTGCACATATTTTATCCCATTCAAAATTATTTAGTTGTATTGATTTTTGGCTAAAAGTTTTTACACCATTATTCTGTGAAAGTATGGGTAAATTAGGAGCTTCATAAATAACATCTAATTTTTTAGACCAGTATTCTTCATCTTGATTTTTATTTTTAGAACTAGTTATTGCTTTTTCTTGATACTTAAATACATCTCTATACTTGCTTGGAAAATTGACATAGCTGTTAGGATTTTTATAAAAATATTCTAAATCACTTAATATAATATTTATGCTATTATAATCTGCTATTAACATATCCAATGAAAAATGTATAACTGATACATTAGGTTTTAGAGTAATAGCAATTTCACACATCGGCCATTGCCCCAGTTTATATTGTTTAAATTCTAAGTCTTTTCTAAACTTACTAACCTCTCCATCACCAATTTTTATACTTTCAACTAAAATATTTGGGACATGTTCCTGAACAATTTGAGTTCCATCTTCAAAAACTACAGCCCTAAGCATATCATGTTTTTTTATTACCAAATTCCATGCTTTGTTTATTTTATCAACATCTAAGATGCTATCATATTCTATTTCTATATATGCGTGGCAACCAATTCCACCCAACTCAAAGTACTCATTTCTACCCATTACATAAGATGATTGTATATTTGTCAATGCAAATCTTTCGTATCTATTTTTTGTATCTTCATAATATAAAACTTCCTTATTGTCTAAATAGTCCAAAATTTCTTTCTTATTATTTTTAAGCCAAGATAAAATTTTGTTATTCATACTATCTTTAGGAGCACTAAACTTAAGTTTTTCACCATCTTTCCACACAGTTATCCCTTTTATTTTTAAATTTTTCAGTTTTTCTTCAATATTCATGTTATCCTCCAATATATAATTAAATTTCGTAGATTTCTACATCTTGAATCAATGTGTCAATTTCCTTTGATAATTGTTTAATAGTTGGAAATTTAAAAATCTTATTTATAGAAATCTTTTCCTTCAACATAAAATCCGAATTTATTTCACTAATAATAGATATTGCTGCTAAACTATCCCCTCCCAATTTAAAAAAATTGTCCTCTACCCTTATATCTGTTATACTTAATTTATTTTTAAATAAATTTATTAAGTAAACTTCTGTATCGGTTAATTTGGGGTTTAAGTTGTTTTGGACAACTTTTTCAACTTTTAACGATTCGTTTACTATTATTTTTTTAATCTCTTCTCGATCAAGTTTGCCATTTTTTGTAATTTTTCTGCTATTACAAATATAATATTCCTCTGGAATCATAAACCTTGGAAGAATTCTATCTAATCTTTCTTTTAAATTATTTATATTGAAGTTATTGCTATTACATACAATATATAATCCAATTTTCATTGAATTATGACAATTTATAACGCTCGCACAGCAATCAATGATATCAGGAAATCCTTTAAGTACAGACTCAACCTCACCAAGTTCAATTCTATGTCCTTTAATTTTTACTTGAGTATCTTTCCTTCCAAGAAATTCAATAGTACCATCATTCCAAAATCTTCCATTATCTCCAGTTCTATACCATCTAAGTCCATCTTCTTCAAAATACTTTCTATTAGTTAGTTCTTCATCTCCATGGTAGCATTTAGCAACACCAACTCCACCAATTAGAAGTTCTCCCTTAACATAATTAGGGCATATTCTACCTAATTCATCTACTACTCTATAGACTTGGTTTTTAAGTGGTCTTCCATAAGGAATGGAAATCCAATCTTTAGGTATTTGTCTCGGCACATTTAAATAATTTGACCAGATTGAAGCTTCCGTTGCACCACCCATAGCAACAACTATAGAATTTTCTTTTTCGCTTATCTTATAAAATCTTCCTGGTAAGTCTTTTACTATCCAATCTCCCGATAACATAACAATTCTAAGTGGTAAGTTTTTCTTTTCACTCTCTGCCATAGTTACGAGCATGTCAAAAAGTATAGGTACAGAGTCCCACACACTTACCTTATATTTTTCAATAATTCTAATCCACTCATCAGGATTACGATAATTATCTTCATTAGTTGTTATTAGAGTTCCACCTACACCAAGTATTCCAAAAATATCATATACTGATAAGTCAAAGTCTATTGCTGATACCATAAGTAACGTATCATTTGAATTAATAGAATATTTTTCATTTAAATCATTAATAGTATTAATGGCACTTGTATGCATAATCTCAACACCCTTTGGCACTCCTGTAGTACCTGATGTCATTATTATATAGGCTGAGTCAAAAGGACTTACTTCTATAGGCTTATCAAGACCTAAGGATTTGTCTATAGCTTTGTCTAAGTCAATTAAAGAAACTTCTCCCGTATCTAGTTTGCAATTTTCTATTGTTTTATTTTCACTGATGACAAACTTTATACCAATTTGTTCGTATATTTTAGTTCGTCTTTCGCTAGGCTGATTTATTCCAACAGCAACATATGCCGCTCCAGAAAAAAGTATTCCAAATATAGCGTAAATTTGCTTGCTTGATCTTGGGAGAGTAATGCCTACATAGTCTCCCTTTTTTATTCCATTTTCCTTTAAATATCCTGCTACATTTAAGGATTTTTCATATAAGTCTATATAAGATATTTCTTCTTTAGATTCTGAATCTATAATTGCAATTTTGTTTGGATTTTCTTTTACATTTTTTATAAATCCATCATATAATCTCTCATCAGGAAAGTTTAATGGAAGAATTGATTTAAGCTCTTTTTCTCTTGCTAGTTTTTGATTTTCTGATAGTACATCAAATTTGCTTTCCCAATTTTCCTTTTCTGTTAGTCTTAAAAGTTGTCCTTCTAAAGAATTTAACATGTCATCTAACATATTTTCAGGGAAAAGTTCATCTACACTGTCCCAGCATAATACTAAATCTCCATCTTTTATATATGATTGGAAATCTAACCATACTCCTGGAGTTTGTGATACCATATATGTAATTTTGCCCAAAGCTTTCCTTGAAATTTCAGTTTCTATTGGATAGTCTATGTTGCACGCAAAAACTACAGGTGCTACATTAAGGCTTGTTCCCTGTGATTTTGATATATCTCTTTGAACTTGAACTCCACTATAATATGAATGGCTGGCATTTTCTATAAAGGTTTTGCTTATTCTATTCAAAGTTTCTATGAAAGTGGTATCATTTTTTCTTTCATGCTCTACTAATAAGATATTTGTAAAATCTGCTACCATAGCTTTTAAGTTTTCATTTGAAAGATCTCTATTAAATAATGGTAAGTTTATAAAAAACTTATCTTGGTTAGTCCATCTTTCTAGAATTAAAGCATACGCAGTTAATAAAACCATTGATGGTGTAGATTTATAGCTTGCTGCAAGCTCTTTTATTTTGCTCCATTTATCTTTTTCAATAACTCGTTTCCTTCTAGTAAATCTCGTTTCTTTAATTTGTTCAGGAGCTTTCTTTAATGGTAAATTAGGTCTTTCTATCTCAAATGAGTCTATTTTTTCTTTCCAAAACTGTTGGTCTTTTTTATAAATTTCAGAGTCTACTTCAAGATTGTTTATATAGTCTTTAAAGGTATAATTGTTTAGATTGTCTAATTCTTTTCCTAAATACGATTCTCCTAATTCTTTCAAAAGAATACTCATACTCATGACATCGGCAACAAGTAAATCTAAATCAAAGAAAATTTTATTTCTATTCTGTGACAGATTTGCAACTTTTAATCCTGCGACTTCTCCCATTTTTACTCTGAGTTTTCTATGAGATAAATTTTCTCGTATTTCATCTAGTCTAATTTTGGTATCTTCTTCATCTAAATTAGATAAATCAAAAACTTCAATTTCTTCGTCAAAAGGTTTATCTAATATTTCTTGTTTTCCATCCTCTGTGAACCTTGCTCTAAGCATTGGATGTCTATATTGAAGTTTATTCCATGCATCATTCAATCTTTTACAATCTATTTCTTTTCCATCTATTTCAATATAGGCGTGGCAACCTACTCCTCCTTGTATTTGATTATCATGACCACCTACAAGATAAGCATACTGAATATCAGTTAATTCAAACAGTTTGTTTCCTATGACTTTTTTATTAGAATTATTTGGATTATTTAATTTACGAGCATTTTTTATTGCAACTTCCCATTCAGCAAAACATGGCTTTTCCATTAATTTAGAAAACGATACATTAATATTGTGCCTTCTTAATTTACTTATTATTCCCATAACATTTACTGAAGTTATTCCCAACTCTATTAAATTATCATGATTTTTTATATCATCTTTATTTATATAACTTTTAACTTGAATTTTAATTTCATTTAATAAATCGTATAAATCAGGCATTCTTTCTTCTCCTCTCAAATATTCTAATTTCCATAATTCTCTATTAGCCTTTTTCTATCTATTTTTCCCGTAGCAGTTAGCGGCCAATTATCAATTATCTTCATACAATCTGGAATCTTAAATTCTGCTATACCAGTTTCTTTAAGTGTTTGAATGATTTCAGAAAACATCAAATTTTTGTCTTTTTCTAGTATACATACGCAAATTTTTTCTCCTAATATTTCATCAGGAACTCCGACTACTTGAACTTCTGATATCTTTTTATTCTTTAGCAATAGGTTTTCTAATTCAGAAGGAATAATTTTTTCTCCGCCTTTAATTATCATTTCTTTAACCCTACCAGCTATTTGATAGTTTTCGTTTGATAACTTTCTAGCTCTATCTCCAGTTCTAAAGTATAATTCTTTGTCTAATATAGAGTTATTAACATCATTCATTCCACCGTAATACTCATACATTGTATACGGCCCCCTTATTAATAATTCACCATAATCACCAGTATTTACTTCTTCTCCAAACTCATCTACTATTTTTACACTATCACCAATAGATACAGGTTTGCCCTGAGTATTAAGCCTGGTGTCCATGTTATCATCAAATCTCGTACACATAACTAGTCCTTCAGTCATTCCATATAATTGTGAAATAATACACCCAAAACTCTTTTCGATTTCAAATGCTTTGTTATATTCTAAAACTGATCCACCTACTTGTATAATTTTTAAAGATGAAATATTAATTTTTTCGAACTCTAAAAAATCCATACATAAACTTGCTAAAGCTGGAACTAAAGCCATTGTACTAATATTATGCTCTTCTATATTGTAAATTATTTCGTCAGGACTTGGTGTCATAGATATTACACACTTAGCTCCATGATAAAATACTCCTATTATCCCTGGATAAGATAAAACAAATTTATGAGATAGAGATAATGCCATCAAGTATATTGTAGCATCTGAATAATTTAGGGCACTTCCTATTGCTATAGCTGAACAAATTAATTCGCAATGTTTCATTGGTATCATTTTAGGACTTCCCGTTGTTCCACTCGATAGCATGAGTAGAGCCATCTCTTTATAATCAATATCTATATACTGAGATGAATAATCTTTATCATTGAGTTTGTAAAAATTTTTATATCCTTGATTATCTCCAAGAATATAAACTTCAAAATCTATATTTAATTCTTCTCTTACTTCTCTTATCATATCAACATATGAAAAGCCAAGATATTTATCCTTAGCTATATATGCTTTTGCCCCTGATTTTTCTAATATTCCCTTTATTTCATTTTTCCTATGAGCTGGAAGTGATAATACTGGAATCACACCAATCTTAAACATGGCAAAAAGGATAATAACAAATTCGTGACAATTAGGAAGTTGAAGAACGATTCTATCCCCCTTTTTAAATCCAGCTTTCAATAAACCATTGGCATAATGGCAAGCTTTTCTATTTAATTCTTGATATGAAAGTTCAACGACTCCATCTACTAAGGCAATCTTATCCCTATATTTTTTAGCACAATCTTCAATAAATTCTCCTAAAGTCATATGCGGCCATACTTGTTCATCATAAAATTTTTCCAATTTTTCTTTTAATTCAATGTTCATTAATTCTCCTCCAAGCATATTGCCCCGACATATTTGTCGTCATGGTTCAATGACTTTAATCTGCTTATTGTATTCCTTTTACTATCATTAATTTTTATAAATTCATTTTCCAAAGAAATTATTTCAATCTCTTTTAAATTTCTTATAAGACCAATACCATCACATTTAAGATAGGCTTCTTTTGCAGTCCAATATCTATAGAAACTTATTATATTGTTATCTATATTTATAATTTCATCTCTAGTAAAACAGTTTTCTAATATATCTTTAAACTCAAATTTAAAATTTATTTTTTCAACATCTATCCCTACTTCTCTTTTAGAAAAAGCTAACAAGACTAATCCTTCAGTGTGTGAGATGTTAAACTTTAATCCTATAGTGTTTTCTAGGTAAGGCTTATTGTTTTTATCTCGTTTGACTATTAAATCATTAATTCCTTTTTCTAGTAAACCTTTTAGGGATAAATTAAGTATTGCCCTTGATACTAGATAATTAATTTTTGCTATTTCTGATTTATAATCCTTTGATTTTATTATCTCCTCTTCAGTTAAATAAGAAAGTAATTTTTCTTCTAATAATTTGTCTGTATAAGCCTTAATTAGTATTAAATCATTATTAGATAATTTAGCTTTTAAATTTTCTAAAGTAAGAAAATCTTTAGTATTTCTTGTCTCATATTCTTCAATTTTCATTTACTTTTATAAACTCTTTTATCTCTTTAATGACACTTTCAGGAGATGTATTGACAAACATATGCTTGCCATCGATATATCTATAAGCGAATTCTTTTGTGGTATAATCTTGCCATTTTATAAGTTCATCTAAGGTCATTTCTTGATCTTTATCTCCCATAAAACCTAGTATAGGTGATTCTAATTTCTCAAACTTTGTGTCTTGATAGTCTTCATCTATTACAAAATCTGCCCTAAGCGTTGGTAAGAAAATGGAAATTAAATCCTTATTAGCTAGAATTTCTTTTGGTGTTCCTTCATATCTTCTCAAGCCTTCTATAAATCCGTCATCGTCAAGATGATAAATTGGATGAGGTTCTTTATATAATGGAGCACGCCCTCCTGATATAATTATTCCTCTTGGATTTATGTAATCCGAATTTTTAATTCTTAATGCTAATTCATAGACTATTTTTGTTCCCATACTGTGTCCAAATAAATGATAAGGTTTTCTAAAATCAAAATTTTCTTTCATGTCTTCAAATAAACTATCCACTAAGATGTTAATGTCACTTATAGCCTTTTCAGAAAACCTGTTTTCTCTTCCTGGATACTGGGCAACAAATAATTTTATATCTTCAAACTCATCTTTCCATTTTCTAAAGGCAGACACTCCACCACCTGCAAATGGAAATATAAAAAGATTTGCTATTATATTATTTTCATTAATTTCTTTATTTAGTATTTCAAAGTTTTTTGACATAAATTCACCTTTTTATTTGTTTTCTGTTAGTATCGGCTAACTCAAAATTATTATATACTATTTGATAGCTTTTATCAATAGCTTTAAGATGCTTTTGAAAAAATAATTTTAAAGATAAAAATAGCATAGATATCTCATTATGCGAGCCATCTATGCTATTTATTATAAATTGTAATCAAAATGTTTTTTTAATTTTTCAAAAGTTTCATCAGAAATAACATGCTCTATAAGACAAGCTTCATTTTCAGATTTTTCTGCATCTATTCCAAGTCTTATAAATACATCCGTCAAATATTTATGCCTTGTATACATTTTTTTGCAAAATGTTTTTGACTCCTCTGTTAAACGAATTATTTTATCTTCACCATAAATAATCAGCCCTTTATTTTCAAGTTTTTTTAACATTCTTGTAACAGTAGGTCTTTTATACTCTAAGTAATTAGCAAGATCCATGTTTCTTACTTCATCTTTTCCCAAAGATAAAATATATATAGCTTCTAAATAATTTTCCTCTGCAAATTCTCTGTGTAGAATGGATTACCCCTCCCTTAAAAATAAAAATAATTACATCCAAATTTAGTAAATACGAAATTAAAGAACTTAAAAAATGATTTCCTTAATTTTTATACTATCTCATTATACTTATAAAAATCCCTATTTAAAAGTAAATTTTGCAATATTCCTCTAGGTTTGTCATATATTGTTTATTAACTTCAATAGATGCGGTAACTTAATAAAATTTAATAAACACTTAACGCTTATAACTCTAATAGACCAAGCACATAAAAGAATCCATTTCATCCCTAATATCTATAATTTTATCATAGATGATTAGGTTCATTTTTAAGAACTATGCTTAAAGCTGTTCTTATACTATTAGTATATGAGCAAGCACAGTAAGTGCATATGCACTTACTAAAAATGGAATAAAAATACTACGAATATATCGCTTATTTTTTCCATTTTACTTGTTGGGGAATATCCCCAAACCCCTAAATTTATAATAATTAAATTCAGCAACAAACGCTTATAATAGCTTAAACGTAAACTTGAATATTATCTCAAAAAGTGATAAAATATCAATAATAAAAATTTAAATCAGGAGATTCCCAAACGAAATATATAGAATAAATTAAACCTGTAAGTCAAGTTATCCTACTTGAATTTACAGGTTTTTCTTTTTTATTTCGATTAATAAATTTATTAGGAAGAGGAGCTTCAAGGAAGTTTACTACGAGCTCTATCTATATAATTATTATCACATAATAAAGAGGGATTGAGAACAAAATGTAGTATTTATTATTACAACTACAATATACGAGGAGGTTAAATTATGACAAGTAGATTTAGAAATAACGGAATCTATTTAATGTTATCTGATGAGGAGTTAGAATTGCTAAATGAAAAATATAAAGCATCTAAGTGTAAAACTCTTAGGCAATTTATTATGAAATGTATTTTAGAAAAAGATATTTATGTATTAGATATGGATGTCTTTCGTGAAATGTCAACAAATATAAGTCGTACTTCAAATAATATAAATCAAATTACTAAAAGGGTAAATACTACATCAATTATATATAAAGATGATGTAGAAGATTTAAAAAGCTTATTAGAAAATCAGGCAAAAGATATTTTCTCTATACGTAAAAAAATATACTCTCTTACTAATTCTAATAGCATAAATACTGAGAAAGAATAATGGCAATCACTAAAATTCATCCTATAAAATCCACTTTAAAAGCAGCACTTGATTATATTATGAATAGTGATAAAACAGATGGAAAAATTCTAATTTCCTCCCTAAACTGTAACCCTATAACTGCTCATTTAGAATTTGAACAAACAAAAATAGAATGTAATTCTAAAGCAAAAGTTTTTGCAAGACATTTAATTCAATCTTTTTTCCCCGGAGAAACTACTGCTGAAGAGGCTCATCAAATAGGTTTAGAACTATGCGATAAAATCTTAAAAGGAAAGTATGAATATGTTCTTACTACCCATATAGATAAGGGGCATATTCACAACCATATACTATTTAATAATGTTTCTTTTGAAACTGGTAAAGCATATCAAAGTAACAAAAAAACTTACCACCAAATTAGAAATCATAGTGATGATTTATGTAGAAAGTATAAGCTATCAGTTATAGATGAATATTATGTAAAATTTAAGGAAAAGTATAAAACCAATGGTAAATCCTACAAAGAATATATTGAATTTAAGAAAGGAAAATCTTGGAAACATAAACTTCAAATCGCTATTGATCATACTATTAATAAAGCAAATAGCTATGAGAATTTCTTAAAGCTTATGGAAGAATATGGCTATGAAATTAAACTTGGAAAATATCTTTCTTTCAGACATAAAAAACAAGGAGAAAAAGGGCGATTCATTCGTGCGAGGGAAACTACTCTTGGAAAAGATTATACAAAAGAGAAAATAAAAGAAAGAATTGAAAATAAGGTGAATGAAAATTACAAAAATAACAAAATTTGTTATGATAAAAAATCTTATAAGAAATTTGATAATATAATAGACATAGAAAGTAATGAAAAGGTTAAATCTTCTAAAGGTTATGAAATATGGGCAAGAAAACATAATATGAATACTATGGCGAATACCTTAAATCAGCTTAGAAAATACGGTCTATCATCTAGTATGGATTTGGAAACTAAACTCCAAGAAGAGGCTGTTAATAGGCAAGAAATCCTAAATAAGATTAAAGATGTTGAAAAAGTTATGAGCGAAATTTACGCAGCTATTGAAGACATTAACACTATAAAAATAAATAAGGTTATCTATAAAACCTATAAAGAAAATCCAAATGATAAAGATTTTTATAGTGAATATAAGCCTCAAATTATCGCATATGAAAAAGCAATAAGTACTTTAGAAAAGTGTCAATATAAAAATCCAAGTATAAAAGAGTTGTCAAAATTATATGATGAATACAAAAATAAAAAAGATATTCTTATGGATGACTACGCCAACGAGAATATATTGATAAATGAATTGACTCAATTAAGAAAGAATACTGATAAGTATATTTATAATGAATTGTATAAGTAAGGATCTGGTGTATCAGCTTCTTCTGATATTTTTTCAATATAACCCACCATTTTTCCTTAAAGACAACCAATAAAAAAATACAGGAGGCAGACCAAAACCTGCCCCCTATAATCTTTTACCTTTCTATGCTATTATCCTTTTTCTTCTTTTCATCCACTTTCATATCCCCTTTAGTCTTAAATTCCTTTAATTTCCCTAGTGTTGATGCTTTTGCTTTAATATGCTCTTTAGCTTTTAATAACTTTGCAGAGTATACTTTTAGACTTGTGTATTCCTTATTATCCTTCCCCATACTTTTCTTTTCTTTTCCAAATAGGTGTACAAAATCTCCTTTTTTCAAATTTTTTACTTGATTGATTTTGTCATTATAGGCGTAGCAGCTGATGAATTTTGCATTTCCTTCCTTGTCATTTTCAGCAATAGAAAAGGAGGCTACTTTAAAGTCCCTCCCATCTTTTGATTTTAAATCTTTAATTTCTATATCAGTTGCTATATTTCCATCTATATTTAATGTATCCTTTTCTTTATTATCTATATCTTTCATTTCTTTATCTCCTTGTTCTTGATTAACTTCTAAATTTTCTTTTAACTCTTCTTCGTCTATATATTCAATAAACTTTTCATCAATAAGCCCCATAACTGAATCGTTCATATAATTATCATAGGCATTATTAAGAACATTTTCATTTTCTACTCCTGTTTCAAGAGATATAATACCTTTTACAAATTCTTTATGATTATATTCTGCTAAAAAATCTATTGTATTTTTCATGCTTTCAAAATTTGTATTTTCCATATTTGCTATTGTTTTTATATCACTTGCGTATCTAACAGAATCCCATTCATACTTTCCACTTTCTTTGTTAAACTCTACTCCTGTGGCTAAAATAAATTGCTTCCCGTCAAATAAGGTAGCTTGATTATCTTTCACATCCAATACCATAGTGTCTCCAAATTCAGTTTCAATTACATTTCCCTTTTTTATATTCATTTTTATTCCTCCATTTCTATTTTTATCTTTCTTATCTGTTAAATCTTTTATTTCTTCTTCCTTTCCATCACTAATAATAAAATGTTTTATTTCTTCAACTGTTGGATCATCAATTGTAGTCTGAATAAATTCAACTAATTTATCTTCTGAATCGGCAAAATTTTTAATTCCATATTCAACTATATTGTTAATTATTCTCTGAGTAGCACCATCAAAAGAAAAATTTTCTCGAATAAATTCATTAAATCTATCTCTATCAAATTCCATATTCTTTGTCCTCTAATAATCTCATTTAAAGTTTTATCTGCCACATGGTTCACTATTATTTATTTCTTTTATATTATTATTTACTGCTAAATTCCCCTTATATTCCTTTAATCTATCCATAATAGATGTTTTTTCTTTCCTTTCAAAATCTCCTATTTCCTGCACTTTACTATCTCTAAAGTCAGCATCATTTCTATCTATTATTCCATCTAAATCCATATCTTTAGATAATGGGTCATAGAAGTTGCCATCATCATCTATTTCAAATCCCATTACTTCTCTCAGTTTTTCTTCATTTACTGATACAAGCTCACTAAAATCCCAAAAGCCAATAGATGTCTTTATCTGTACTAGCTCTTTTAAATCACTTGCATCTAAGGGATCATAGGTGTATTGAAAGCTGTCAATTAGATTCTTATCTACATAGGTGTTCATCTTGTAATTTATTAAATCTAAACTTACTTGTATTTCATGTTTTTCATCTGGTGTAGTTGTATAAGCTATTCCTATATCTGTTAAGTCAGGAAATATAGTATCAAAGTCCTCTAACCTGTTTTCTTCATCATATTCTCTGTTAAGGAAGTCTATCAATTCTTCCTTTACTTCTTCTAGTAATGGATTATCTCGGCTTATATCTTCACTTTCTCCCATATCCAAAAGATTATTAACTTCTGCAAGTCTTAGTGTCTTATCCTTTAAAAGTTCAGCTTGTGGAAATGTCTTTTGTATTTCAATTTTGGCTGTTTGAAATTGCTCTTCTGTATCTTTTAGTTTTGAAATTGTATTTTCTAATCTTTCTGGTAATTTATCTAATACATTATCCATTCTTGTTATATTACCTATTTCATCTGTTCCAAACTCTCCTCTATATTCTCCCTTACCTTTTAATATAAAGTTATATTTATTGAAAAAGGAATCATATTTTATGGATAAATCAAAATTTCTATATTCACCTATTTTTTCTCCATCTTTATCCATTTCCCTATATATTTTAACTCCCTTAATTTTGTTCAACAAAAACTCTCCAGCTATTTTCTTATCTATATACTTCTTTCCGTCAATAATTAGAGAGGTAAATTTATTATCTTCTTTTAAATTTTTATCCAATTCTCTATAAGGCTCAACATTTTTAATATCTTCCTTTAAGTTCTCTATCCTTTCTTTTAATCTTTCTATTTCCTTTGGATAAAATTTAACTACTTTATCTTCCAGCTTGTAAAGATTTGATTTAAAATTGGACTCTAGCATTTTAAGTTTAGAAACTTCAACATCAAGGTCCATCTTCTCCTTTATTAATGGATTTCCTGTTGCAAGAGTTTTTATTTCGGCATAGTTTAATGTGGCTTCGTCTACATCTTCTGCAACTCTTACAGGAGTCTTTGACGTCATAATTTGGGAAATATATTTTTGTTTATTCTCTAAGGTTTGGAATAGGTAGGCATCAAAAGTATTTTCTGTTACATATCTAAATATATGGACTTCCTTATTCTCATTTCCCTGCCTCACAATCCTGCCTGCCCTTTGAGAAAGATCAGCAGGTCTCCATGGTATATCAAGATCGTGAATTGCAATTAGTTTGTCTTGGGCATTAGTACCTGCTCCCATTTTCTGTGTTGAACCAAGTAAGACTCTTATTTCTCCCTTTCTTACCTTATCAAAGATAGCGTCTTTTTCCATATTGTTTTTTGCCTTATGAATAAATTCTATTTCATTTTCAGGTACTCCCATATCTATAAGTTTTGTTTTAATATCATCATAGATATTAAAATCACTACTTGGTGTAGACATATCACAAAATATTAATTGAGCAGATTTTTTATCTTTATATTTATACCAAATGCTAAACACATTTTTTATACAGGTATTCACCTTACTATTAGGATCATCAGGAAGTAAAGGATTGATTAATCTTTGATCTAATGCCATCTTCTTCCCATCATTTGTTATTAATAGCATATTATCAACACTTGAATCTACCTGCTTATCACGAACCTTATCTGCTCTCTCGGAAAAAGTTTCAAGAATTTCTTTTTGTTCTTCGGTAGGCTTTGTTTTTATAGTTTCATAATGGGCCATTGGTGTAGGAAGGTTTAAAACATCAGCTGTTTTAATATCCATAAATCCTTTTACAGTATTCATAAGTTCTGGAAGATTATAAAATTTTGCAAATCTGGTTTTGCTCCTATAACCATTACCCTCAGGATTTAATTCTATTGCCGTTATTGTTTCTCCAAAAGTAGATGCCCAAGAATCGAAATGTTGCAATTTCATCTTTTTTAATTCATCATACTGTAAATATCTCTGCATGGTATAAAGTTCAGCCATACTGTTACTTACTGGTGTACCTGTGGCAAATACTAATCCTTTATTATTAGTTATTTCATCCATATAGCGGCATTTCATAAGCATATCTGATGATTTTTGTGAATCTGTAGAAGTAATTCCTGCTACATTCCTCATTTTAGAAAATAGATAGAGGTTTTTGTAGGCATGGGCTTCATCTACAAATAACTTATCTACTCCCAGTTCCTCAAAGGTTACAACGTCATCTTTCTTATAATCAGCATTTAGTTTTTCTAACTTTGTCTCTAATTTTTTCTTTGTTTTTTCTAATTGCTTTACAGTAAATCTTTGATCCCTTTCTCTTTTGTATTCATCTATATAGTCAATTATTTCATCAATTTGACCTTGCAATTCATATTCTTGTCTTTCTTTTGATATAGGAATTTTTTCAAATTGACTGTGCCCTATAATAACAGCATCAAAACTTCCTGTAGCAATACGACTACAAAATCTTTTTCGTTTATCTGGTGTGAAGTCTTTTTCTGTAGCACATAATACATTAGCTCCTGGATAGAGTTCATTAAATTCTCTTCCAAATTGCTCTACGATGTGGTTAGGAACAACAAACATTGACTTATTACTCATCCCAAGTCTTTTTGACTCCATGGCTATACCTATCATTTCAAAGGTTTTTCCTGCTCCTACTTCATGGGCAAGTAAAGTATTTCCACCAAACAACCCTCTTGCTATTGCATCTTTTTGATGTGCTCTTAATTCTATTTCAGGATTCATTCCTTCAAAAGTAAGATTAGATCCATCATATTCCCTTTGTCTTATGGAATTGAATCTTTCGTTATAATCTTCTACTAATCTATTTCTTCTTTCCACATCATCAAATATCCAGCTTTTAAATTCTTCTTTTATCATCTCTTGCTTACTTCTTGCAAGCATTGTTTCTTTTTGATTAAGCACAGATTTTTTCTTTCCATCACTGTCTTCTACTTGGTCAAATACCTTAGTATCTCTTAAATTTAAAGTATCTTCTATCAATTTGTAGGCATTTACCCTATTTGTACCATAGGTAAAAGAAGCAAGGTCATTGTCCCTATCAGAGCTTTTTCCTTCAACTCTATATTCTCCTGTAAAGTCAGAATACTTAATATCTATATTCCACCTTGATGAAACTGGTGTTTTCAACAAATCAAACATAAATTTTTTGTAATCTTGTTCCGGTATCCATGTTGCACCCATTCTAACTGTAATCTCACTTGCATCTAGTGCTTTAGGCATTACTTCCACTAGCTTTGCTTTTTGAAAATGTAACTCTTCTAATTCTTTTTTTAAGAGTTTACTATCCTCTAGATTTTCTTCCTTTCCTAACTCTTTTTCGATGTTTTTAATATAAGAGTCTACAACTTCAATTTTATCTCTTATATTTCCTGACAAGTATTCATCAGCACTTACGTAAGGTCTTGAAAAATCTCCTAGCTCTTTAGCAGACTTAAATGGATTCATATCATTAGGTTCAAAGGAATCTAAATTTAAAAATATTTCTCCCTTTAATTCTTCTATTAATTTATCTCTTGTTTTTCCTGTCAATTCTTCCATGTAATCAAAATTTATTTTACCTTTTTGACTAATAGAGAGTACCAGAGCATCTATTGCCCTATCTGTATGATCTATTATTACAGCTTTTTTTATAGTTCTCTTGTTAAAGATATCAGATTTTCCTATAAAGTTGCCTTCTTTATCTAATTTCTCCAAAGTTGAAATTAAAGAAAAATTGGCATCTTCTCTAAATAACTTTTTATTGTTTTTTGAATTTAGTCTTCCATGTTTGCTATTGAAATCATCGTAGAATTTATTTAGATTTTCTTGTTCTTTTTTTATCTCTTCATCTGAATAGTCTTCTCTTTGATAGGTTATAACTTTCCTTAGACTTTCATTTAATCTTAAATATTCTTTTACCTTATCTTTATCCTTTTGGTTTAAGGATATTCTTTGCATAATTGAATTTTCTCTAAAATATATTTCATCATCCACTAAAGCAAAAGAATAGTTTTTAACACTATCATCAGCTGGTATTGTTTCTTCTCCTAAATCATCATTTATTTGAGCTTTTTCATACCTACCTTGAATATTTTTAATAGCTTTTTTTAGTCCTTCTTCTAAAGAAATATCTTTATTTTCAATACATGCAAGGCTTGTCCCAAATCTTGACGGTATTTCTTCCATAGTCCCTATTACCATCTGAGGATTATCTACAAAGTATTTATTATATATTAGTCCTTTTGCATCTTTGTCTAGCTTTATCCAGTCTTCATCTAGCTTTAATAGTCTATCTCTCTTTTTTAAAAAGATTATATCTGAAGTTACTTCTGTTCCAGCTACCCCTTTAAATGTAGTATTTGGTAGTCTTATTGCTCCTAAGAACTCTGCTCTTTCCGATATATATCTTCTAACATCTTCACTTTTTTTATCCATTGTTCCTGAAGATGTTATAAAAGCAATTATGCCTCCATCTCTAACCTTATCTAAAGTTTTAGCAAAAAAATAATCGTGAATTAGAAAGTTATTTCTTTCATACTCACGATCTGCTACTTTAAATTCTCCAAAAGGAATATTTCCTATGGCCACATCAAATAGGTTATTAGAAAAATTGGTTTCTTCAAATCCTTTTATTTGTATATTGGCATTAGGGTAAAGTTCTTTGGCAATTTGTCCACTAATGCTATCTAATTCAACTCCATAAAAGTTTGACTCTTTCATTTCTTCAGGTAGATTTCCTATAAATCTTCCTGTCCCAGCACTTGGTTCTAATATATTTCCTTTTTCAAATCCAAGATTAGAAAGACTTTCATAGATAGCGTCTATAACTACTTTCGGCGTATAAAAAGCTGTTAAGGTTGATTCTCTTGCCCTATTATATTCTTCCCCAGCTAGATTTTCTTTTAAAAAGTTTCTTGCATCAAGCCATTGACCTTCCTTTTCTTCATCAAATACATCAGAAAGTCCTCCCCAGCCGATATATTTTGCCAAAATTTCCTGTTCATCTTTTCTTGCACTTCTATTTTCTTTTTCTAAAGCCTTTAAGACATTTATAGCTTCAATGTTGTTTTTTAATCTCTGTGAAGGTGGTAGGTTTTCTTCTTCATTAATAATTTTATAGTTTTCTAAAGAAACTTCAGAAATCCCTTCTATATTTTCTCTATCAGTCCTTATTAAATTATTATTTTCTTTCCATTCCTTATATTCTTCTAACTTCTTATCAATAGTTTCTTTTCTATGAGTGGTTAATTTCAATGAATTACCATCTCCGTCAATTTTGTCGATTCCTTTGAGGTAAGAAAAAGGTAGAGTAAATTCCCTATAATTTTTTGGATTAGACGAACTATATACTAAAAATTCTTCCTTTTCATTATCAACTCTTACTATAAACTGATCAGCAACAAGAGAAGATTTATTATTTATTACATCAAGGCTTTTATGTAAAAGCCTTGAATTGTCTTTTTTAACTTTTTCTTCGTTATTATTGTCAATATCTTCAAAGCTAATTTGTTCTACTAATTCCTCTTTATCGATAGATTGTTTTTTACTTAATATATCTTTTTCACTAGATTTATATTCTTCTAAATCTTCCTTTCTTACAAAAATATTAGAAACAGGTCTTTCTCTACTATATATTACTTCAGTAATAACACTCTTATCTATTGTACTTAAAGCTAATCTACCCATTCCAGCTTCATTAAATTCATTTTCTTTAATTAAATATTCCTTATTTCTAAATTGAACTGGTAATCCTAAAAGACTATAATCTTCTATTTCTAACGGAATTAATTCCTCTTTTTTTATAACTTCCAAATCAAGATCTTTGTAGTCATTAAAAAGAATTATTTCGTTTCCGGTAATAAAACCATTCATTAGTCCTGTGCTATCTTCTAATTCTATAGTTTTAGGACTTGTAGTATCGTTAATGGCGGTTATAGTGTATTCTTTTCCTTTGTATCTAACACTCATACCTTCTTTAAATGGATTTTCTTCTTGCCTTGTTCTATCATTTTCTATTTGCTGATTTAAATATCCATTTAAAAGCACTTCTCTATGTTTGTCATCAAGTAAATAAGGTAAGTTACTTAATATGTCCTTATAACTTTTATATTTTATAGCTTGATTAGAATTTAAAATATACCCATTGTATCGTAAATTTTGTTTAAGAGATTTCCCCTTAACATCTAAGATTAGCTCTACCTTATACCCTTCTTTTCCATCTATAATATTTTCTGGTTTTTTTAATAATCCATCTTCTATTTTCTTTGACAGTAGTAAGTATTCTTCATTTTGAGGATCAAAATAGTATTCTCTTTTTTCTTTGATATCCTTATCTATTAACTTGGAAAGAACTTCTTTTTTATCTCTTATTTCTTCAATTTTTGATTTTTCTTCTTGAGATAAATTTATATTAAAAGTAATTTTATTTTCTTCATTTATTTGTGCTAAATTTTGATATGCTCCACTGATTTCAAGATTTTTATTAAAAACATATATATCATTATAGTAATCTGGAAATTGCTGATTAAAGCTTTGAACATCTATATCATAGCCTTCCTCAAATTTTGTAACTTTATCATCAGTAATTTCAAATAAACCTTCCCTTTCCAATTCTAATACATCATTTAAATTTGTAAGGTTTACTTCTTTCATTTTGACAGTAATTTCATCAAACAAACTGTCTATTTTTCTGCTATCCTCAAAAGATTTCCCTTTATATAAATTGTAGATCTTTCCTTGTGAGTTTTCCTTTCTTGGATAAACTCTAATTCCTGTTTCTTCTAGTTCTATATCCTTTGTTTTCTCTTTATCTACTAAAGCATAATAAAATCCTACTTTTACTGCTATTTTATCTTCTACAATCTCTTTTGTTAATTTTTCTTCTACTTCATTTCTTAATACTTCTAAAGCTTTTAAATCGCTTTCTTTAAAGGAATGTGAGAATAGTTTTAAGTCCTTATCAAAATAGGCATCATATGAATAATATGTTATTTGATTATGGTTATTATCATATCCACTGGAAATATTTTTTATTTTTAAATATTTATTATCCTCTGTTCTAACTATATCTCCCACTTTTATAGAGAGGATTTCCTTATCATCTTCTATATTGTTTTTAAGTGAATTATTTAAATATTCTCTATATCTATTTTCTATTCTAATGCCTAATTCTTTAACCTTATCTATTGACTTCATATCATCCGGAAGATTTCCCTGCTTATCGGCAACTTCTCTCATGATTTTCGCATATTCTCTTTGAAATACAGAGTTAAAACTTGCTAAGGTATTATTTCCTAAGTTTTCTCTTGCCTTTATAATTTCATTTTCTAAAGCTTTATCCTTAACTAATACATCGAAAAGTCTATCTTCAATTTGGTCTATGGAAATTATTTTTTCATCTATCTTATTTTCTTCTATAGTTTGATTAAGTTCTATCTGACTTTTTCCTATTTGTTCATAAAGAAATTCAAAATCTCTTTGGTTGATCTCATTTCCATCACCTATGTCTATCTTATAGTGATCAACAATTTTTCCATCTACTATATGGTCAAAATAGAATTTGGAATACCCCTCCCACTTATCAGTCATCTGCCTATATTCATCTTCTCCTAAGGTCTTATTATGAAGTCTTATCTTTTCATCTATTTCTCTTATTTCATCTAATAGTTCTTTGGTCAGCCTTTGTCCTGTATAATCTTTTTCTATTAGACTCGAACCCTCATTAAACTCAATTATCCAATAATCATCTTTTATATGGCTATCTAAATCAAAACCTATATTCTCTTTATTTTTATTAGGATAAAATTCCTTAAATTCTTCAAAACCATTTACTATATCATCATCTATAACTTCTTTGTTAGAATTAACTACAATATTTGGAATATCATCATATCGACTTTGACTTTCTAAAAGGTAATATTCTCTTCCTTCTATTTCTTCCTTTTCTTTAATATAAAAAGTGTCATGTATTCCCTCAAGAATAATTCCATCGTCTAACTGGTCTAATGGTATATCTAATTGTTTTTCAAAGGCTATGGAATATATTTCTTCTTTTAAAAAATTTGGCATAAATTCATCATAAATGATAAGTTTTCCATCATCACCTATACTTGCTACAGACTGTCCTTGATAATAATATATAGAACTATTATTTGTTCTTTCTATATATACATCATTATCAGTTGGAGGCAAATCATCTTGATAATTTATATACTCCTGGCTTTCTTTTTCTGTTTTATTTATTTCCTGATCTGTTTTTTTCTTCCTATTTTCTTCAAAACTTTCTTCATCTATATATCTATTCTTTTTAATAAGGTCATTAATTCTTCTTGCAACATTAGACCAAGATAGTAGTATTTCTTTTGCATTACCTTTATTATATTTTATTCCCTTCGCATCGTGCCACTCACCACTTTTTCTTGCAGCAGATAGTGCATGAGAACTTCCACCTACGCCATATTCATTTTTCAAGAAGTCTGCTTGTTCTTTCAAATCATGCTTTTTAGTAAAAAATTCATATATTCTTTTCTTTCCATCAGAAAACCCACTTCCTCTTTTTAAGTTTTCATCTATCTCATCTTGTGTTATGAAACTCTGAATAGGTGCAATATCCTTTAAATTTGACCTATATAATTTTCTTTCTATTTCTAAATCATTGATATCATTATAGATTCTAGATAATTTATAATGATGAAATCTTAAAATATTAGGATTAATCTTATATTCTTCTAAAAATACCTCGTATTCTTTTCTGAGTTTATTTATAAAATTTTTATCTTCAAGTTTTTTTCCGAGATTTTCTTTTTCATCTGGGAAGCCTCTTCCTTTTATATCATTAAGAATCGCTAAATATCTGTCCTTAGTTTCATCAGAAAGATCTCTCTTTAAATACAATAATTTTTCTGCTATTTTTTCTCTTTCATATGTGGCACTTTCTATAACCTCCACGTTGCTAGCAAATTCTCCTCTATTTAATAAATCATTAATATTATTAGCTAAATCTTTCCAAGAAACTATTTGCCCTTCTCTATATCTTGCCTCATCTCCATCTTTAAAAATTGCTCCTTCCTTTCCAAACCATGCAGATATCTTTCTTCCTTCAATTTCA